>DASTCX010000017.1 GCA_035710745.1 Candidatus Eremiobacteraceae bacterium
GGCGGTCGACCGTAAAGGTCGACCGCTCCCCTATATCCTAGGCAAGGCCGCGGCGGTCGAGACAAATCTCGACCGCTCCCCTATATCTTAGGCAAGACCGCGGCGGTCGAGACAAATCTCGACCGCTCCCCTATATCTTAGGCAAGACCGCGGCGGTCGAGATAAATCTCGACCGCTCCCCTATATCTTAGGCAAGACCGCGGCGGTCGAGATAAATCTCGACCGCTCCCTTATCTCTGAGAAAGACGAAGATCGCTTCTCTTAGGATCTACGGCCAGCGGGAGTACTTCTCGAAGAAACCTTGCCAGCCGCCGCTGACCGTCAGCACAGCGCCGTTGACGAACGATGCTTCGTCGCTCGTCAAGAACGCAACCGCGTCGCCCACGTCTTCCCAGCTGCCGGGTCTCGTCGTCGGATTGCGATAGTCGCGGCGCTCCGACGCGGTCTTCCTGTCGGCATCCTTGTCTCTAATATCGCCCGGGTTGACGACGTTGCAGGTGATTCCGTACGGGCCTTCTTCGAGCGCAAGCGTCTTTACGAATGCGGTCAAGCCGGCCTTCGCCGCGACGTATGCCGAGAGGTGGCGAAAGCCTTGCGTCGACTCGCTGCCCGTCATGCCGAAGCAGACGATCCGACCCTGCCGCTGTTCCCGCATCACGGGCAACGCCGCGAGGATGGTCAAAAACGCGGAGGTGAGATTGCCGGAGATCATGTCGTCGAATTCTTTCGCCGAGGTGTCGATCGCGTCTTTGATCATCATCGGACCGACGCCGCACACGAGCGCGTCGATGCGGGCAAGGCGGCCATGAACGGCGTGGACGAGCGACGACGCGCCGGCCGCGGTCGTCACATCGGCTGGAAATGCGAAACACGTGCCGCCGGCAGCGCGAACTGCCGAAGCGGTTTCGTCGGCATTGGCTCCGTCGGGTCGATGCTGCGCAGCGATCGTGAACCCGCGCCGCGCCAGGGAAACGCATACACCGCGCATCAGTCCGCCTGCGCTGCCGGTCACAAGAGCGACGCGAGCGTGCGAACGGTCACGATCGATCATCGACGGCCGCATTTGTGAGCGAGCCGCGCGCGCCCTACCTCTTGAGATAGCTGGGATAGCCACGGCTAGACGCGGCGTCGGACAAGGTGGCCCCTCAACTTCCGGCGTAAAAGGCCGATTAGCACTCTAGGAGCACGATTGCTAATGGCGGACAGAGCTAACCCGGCACGAGGGGAAAAGCGGAGGCCGGCCCCCGCGCACGCGGCGGCCCAGGTTCCGCCCAGCACCCCGCAGTCGCCACCGCCGGACGAGCCACTCGCCCGGCGGCGCATGTCGATTCTCGGAACCGTCGTGTACGAATACATCGCGACGGGCGAACCGGTCGGCTCCGCCATGCTCACGCAGAAATACAACCTCGGAGTCAGCCCTGCGACCGTGCGTGCCGAGATGGCCTCGCTCGAAGACGAAGGCTATCTCGATCAGCCGCACACGTCGGCCGGACGCGTGCCATCGGATCGCGGCTATCGCTACTACGTCGATCACATCATGCTGCCCGAGGCGCTCTCAGCGGACGAGCGTGCGCGCATCCGCGCTGAGGTCGGGCAGGCAAGCCGGCAGCTCGACACCGCCGTCGACAAAGCGTCGCATGTCCTGTCGAATCTCACGAAGAGCATCGCGTTCGCGATCGCGCCGCGTCTGCGCAGTCAAGTGTTGAGCCACGTCCAACTGATCTCGGTGGCGAGCCACAGCGTCCACATCGTCCTCGTCACCGACCTCGGCCTCGCGGCGCAGACGACGGTCGATGTCGACGAGACCGTCGATGCCGACGGACTGGCACGCGCGTGCGAGAATCTCAACCGGCGCTTTGTCGGCCGGCCGCTGAGCGAGATCACGATCGACGACCTCGCCGCCACGTCGCGCGAGACGCCGCTGCCTTCGCAGCTCGTCCGCGTCCTCGCAGGCCTCTTCGCCGAGCAGGGCGAGACCGAGGTCGAGCGTCGTCTCTATGCGGGCGGCGCGAACAACCTGCTCGACCAGCAAGAGTTCCGCGACCTGCGCAAGCTTCGGGCCATCCTCGACCTCATGGAAGAACAGCGAACGCTGTACGCCCTGCTCCAGTCGTCGCTCGGGTCCGACGGGACTCGCGTGACGATCGGCAGCGAGCTCGGCAATGCCGACATGAGCGAGTGCAGCGTGCTGACGGTTCCGTATAAAGTGGGCGTTCGCAACGTCGGCGCGGTCGGCGTTCTCGGGCCGCGAAGGATGCACTACGCGCGACTCATCGCGCTCGTCAACTGCATGGCGGATAGCTTGAACGCGCTGTTCGCCGGCGAGTTCGACGACTGACGGCGGCGAGCGGCGGACCGAAGACATAGTGGCGACACATCGCGACCTTTACGAGATCCTCGGCCTTGCGCGCGGCGCGAGCGATGAGGATATCAAGAAAGCGTACCGGACGCTTGCACGCAAGCACCATCCCGACGTCGTCCGCGACGGCGATAAGTCGGCGGCCGAGACGAAGTTCAAAGAGATCAACGGGGCGTACGCGATCCTTTCCGATCCGCAAAAGCGGTCGCAATACGATCGCTTCGGCACGATCCCGGGCGCGGCCGGCCAAGGCGCAGGGGGCTTCGGCGCAGGCTTCGGCGGCGAAGGCATCGGCGACATCTTCGATCTGTTCTTCGGAGCCGCGAGCGCCGGCGGACGACGTCGAGCAGGTCCCGCACGCGGTGCCGACCTTCGCTACGACATCGAGGTCTCGTTCGAAGAAGTATTGAGCGGCGCGACGCGCCAGATCAAATTCACGCGCCCTGCGCGCTGCAACGCTTGCCGCGGGAGCGGATCGGCCGACGGTCACGCGCCGACGACGTGCCCCGAATGTCACGGTCAGGGTCAGGTGCGCGCAGTGCGGCAAACGCCGCTCGGCCAGTTCATGACGACCGGCACGTGCCTCAAGTGCGGCGGTACGGGTGGCGTCATCACGTCGCCGTGCAAGACATGCAAGGGCTCTGGTCGGCGCGACGAGCTGCAGCAGGTCGAAGTGAAGGTGCCGGCGGGCGTCGATGAAGGATCGCGCGTCCGCTTCCAAGGTCTTGGCGAAGCGGGCGAGCGCGGCGGCGCGTACGGCGATCTGTACGTCTACATCAATATCAAGCCGCACGACATCTTCGAGCGCGACGGGCCGGACCTCCATTGCGACACGGCGATCTCGTTCACGCAAGCGGCGCTCGGTGCGAAGCTCGAGCTCGAAGCGCTCGACGGCACCGCGACGATCGATCTGCCGGCCGGCACGCAGAACGGCACGACCTTCCGCATCGGCGGCCGCGGCCTGCCGAGGATGCAGCGCGGTGCTCGGGGGGATCTCATCGTCAACGTATTCGTCCGCGTGCCGAAGAAGCTCAGCCGCAAGCAGCGCGAGCTGCTCGAGGAATTCGCGCGCGCCGGCGGCGAGGAGTCGGAGGATCGCGGCTTCTTCAAGCGCGTCAAAGAAGCGTTCGGCGGCGAATGAAGTGGCGGCGCCTGACGTTGCGCGTCGGCGCTGCAGCCGTCGAGCAGGCGAACGCGCTGCTCGCCGCGGCGACCGGGGCGCAAACGTCGGTCGAAGAGATCGCCCCTCGCGGCGGATTCGGATCGGACGCCGAAAGGCGTCCGTCGCATTTCCGCGTCGCCGCCTACGTCAGCGGCGAGCGCGCGGCGCACGCGGAAAGAGCGTTGCGGGCTGCGCTCGCGCGGGCGCGGCGGCTGCGACTCTTCAAAGGCGTGCGCGCATCTGCGGCGACGGTGCGTGACGAGGATTGGGCGACCGGTTGGAAGCGCTACTACAAGCCGCTGCGAGTTGCGCGCGATGCGTTTGTCGTTCCGTCGTGGCGGCGCGATTTCACGCCGCCGCGCGGAGCGCGAGCGATCGTCCTCGATCCCGGGATGGCATTCGGCACGGGGCAGCACGCGACGACGAAAATGGCTCTCGATCTGCTGCTCGAGCGAGTTCGCCCGGGTGCGATCGTCATCGACGTCGGCTGCGGCTCAGGCATCCTCGGCATCGCCGCGGCGCAACGTGGTGCTCGCGTCTATGCATGCGACCAAGACTTGATCGCGGTCGCCGCGACGCGCGAGAACTTCCGCGCGAACGGTGTCCGCGCGGCGGCAGTGAAGCGCGCCTCGGGGATCCCGAAGACGTTTCCGCGCGCGATTCTTGTCGTCGCGAACATCACCGCCGACGTCCTGGAACCGCTGGCGCCCGAACTCGTTGCCGCGCTGCGCAAAGGTGGCTCGCTCGTCACGAGCGGCGTGACTCGACGCGGGCGGCGCACGCTCCTCGATGCATTCGCGCGGCGCGGACTGCGTCTCGACGTCGAGCGCCGCAGCGGCGAATGGTTCGCATTCGCGCACGTGAAAGAGCGCTGAGATGAGCGCCCCGCGTTTTTTCGTCGACGGCCCCGTCACGGCCGGCGCCACCATCGCGCTCCGTTCGGATGACGCGCATCATGCCTCGCACGTGCTGAGGATGCGCGCGGATGCGCCGATCGTCGTCGTCGCCGCCGGCGTCGCATGGGATGCCGTCATGGCGACTGCCGACTGCAAGACGGCCCATATACTTCGTCCGTCGCCGGACAGCGGCGGCGACATCGGGATCGACGTCACGGTATTGCAAGCGCTCATCAAAGGTGCGAAGTTCGACGACGTCGTCGAGAAATGCGTCGAGCTCGGCGCGAGTCGCATCGTACCGATGCGATGCGAGCGGAGCGAATCGGATGCGTCGGCGCACAAAGTCGATCGGTGGCGGCGCATCGCGCGCGCGGCCGCGCAGCAGTCGCGGCGGAATATCGTGCCGGCGGTCGACGACGTGCGATCGTTTGCCGAAGCGGTGTCAGCCATCGGGGTGCCGCTCCTCGTCGCATCGGAGCGCGCTCCAAAAGGTTCGCTCGCCGATGCGCTCCGCGCACACGCCGGCTCGACGGCTTTGGCGATCGCGGTCGGCCCGGAGGGAAGCTTCAGCGACGCTGAGCTCGCCGCCGCCAAGAATGCTGGTGCTGAATTCGTGTCGTTGGGGCCGGCGATCTTGCGGACGGAAACCGCAGCCGCTGCGTTGCTTGCGGCGATCGCCTCAGCACGCGTCTGGTAAGCCGAGCTTCGCTCGGCCTACTACGCTCCGCAAGGGCAAGGCCGCGGCGGTCGAGATAAATCTCGACCGCTCCCCAGATCTATAATCGCAACCGGTCGACGGCCGAGGCGAAGGCCGTGCGCGCATTTGCGAGGATGTTGTCACCATGGCCGACGATGAGCCGGTCGAAGTCGAGCGCTGCGATTCGATCGAGCTGCGATCGCAAGCGTCGCTTGTCGCGTGTGACGATAGGATAGAACCACGGGATGAACGGCCCCGATCTCGCACCCATGAGCGCGAAGAACGTGTTCGTCGGAAACGGCAGATCGGGCCCCACGTTAACGACCAGATCCGCGACGACCAGCGTCTTGCTCGGACGGTGCAAGAGGACGAACTCGTCGAGCCACACGTTGAGACCGTCGACCGCGATGATCTCGACGTCTACATCGACGTCGCTCGACTCGGACAAGCTGCGCACGTTTGACAGGCCTGCCGCCTTGCGCGCAAGGTCTGGTGCGACGAAGAGTCGAGCATCGGGATACGCGTCCGCCCACGCGCGCAGGTAGAGATCGTGCCACCAGCTCGGCCAAACGATCGTCGAAACGCGGCCGAGCGACTCCAAAGCGTCGCGCGTCGCATCGTCGACCTTCGCGGGCGAGTGGACGATCAGTCCGCCATCATGTTCGCGCATCACGGTCACCGCGTGCGGAAACTCGAGCGCACCGAAACGATACTGCGCGCGATGGCACCAGAGGCCGTCAGCTATCTGATCGAACATCGATATTCGCATTCAACGATAATCGGCGGCACCCGTCATGGAAGGTCGACCGCTACATGGGACAGAAGAAGAAGCCACGTGTCAAACGGTCATACCGTTTCCGTCGTCATCCCGACATATAATGAAGCCGGTGGGATCGAGCGGCTCATCGCCGGCCTGACGGATGTCTTCTCCAAAGCCACCATCAAAGGCGAGATCGTGATCGTCGACGACAATTCGCCGGACGGTACCGGCGCGCTCGTCGATGGTCTCGCTTCGAAGTTTCCGGTGCGCTGCGTCCACCGCGCAGGCAAGCTCGGTCTGTCGTCGGCCGTCATCGACGGATGGGCGACGTGCACGTCCGATATCCTCGGCTGCATGGACGGCGACTTCAGCCACGATCCGTCGATCATACCGGAACTCGTCGGCAGCATCGAGCGCGGCGAGTGCGAGCTCGCGATCGGCAGCCGTTACGTCAAAGGCGGCGGCATCACGAACTGGCCGCTGCGCAGACGCATCACGTCGAGCGTCGCGATCTCGCTCGCGAAACCGTTGACGCCCGTGAAGGACATCACGTCCGGTTATTTCTTCTGCAAGCGATCGGTTATCGACGGCGTCAAGCTCGATCCGATCGGATTCAAGATCGGGCTCGAAGTCATCGCGAAAGGGAAGTATCAGAAAGCGAAGGAAGTGCCGTACGTCTTCACAGATCGCACGCACGGCTCGAGCAAGCTGAACAGCGGCGAGATCTTCAACTACCTCAAGCAGCTGCGCAAGCTCTATTTCGGCGACCGCAACGGAAGGCGAGGGTAAACGCCGTGGCGCCAACACCGAACTGGCTGCGACGCCGCGCTCCGAAACCGGAAGCGTCATCCGACCCGTTGTGGGTCGTCTGCCCCGAGTGCAACGAGCGGGTCTACAAGAAGGACCTAGCCGAGCGCTTGTTCGTCTGCCCCAAGTGCGGCCATCATTTCCGGCTCGGCTCGCTCGATCGCGTCGCGCTGCTCGCCGACGGTGACTTCCACGAGATCGGCGCCAACCTCGTCACAGGCGATCCGTTGCAGTGGGTCGACCGGATGCCGTATCCGCAGAAGACCGCGCAAGATCGTTCGAAGTCCGGCATGCTCGAGAGCATCGTCGTCGGCACATGCCGAATCGGCGGCATCGACGTCGGGCTCGGCGTCATGGATTTCGCTTTCCGCGGCGGCACGATGGGCAGCGTCGTCGGCGAGAAGATCGCGATGCTGCTCGAAGAGTGCGGACGCCGCAAGGTGCCCGCGGTCCTCGTCTGCGCATCGGGCGGCGCACGCATGGAAGAAGGCGTCATCGCGCTCATGCAGATGGCGAAGACGAGCCTCGCCGTACAGCGGCTCGGCGCGCTCGGCGTGCCCTTCGTCACGGTCCTCACCGATCCGACGACGGGCGGCGTCTCCGCATCGTTCGGATTCCAAGCAGACGTCATCATCGCGGAGACCGGTGCGGCTATCGGCTTCGCAGGCCGGCGAGTCATCGATCAGACGATCCGTCAGAAACTGCCCGAAGGCTTCCAGTCGGCCGAGTTCTTGCTCGAACACGGTCAAGTCGACATGGTCGTGCGGCGCACCGAGCTCAAGGGCTGCCTCACGAACGTGCTCCGGTTGCTGACGATGAAGGTGCCGGCATGAACGTCATCGTCGAACTCGAGAAAGAAGTCACCGAGCTCGAAGCCATCTTACGCGACCTCAAGAATCGTCAGCGGGAGACGCAGGGCGTCGACCTGACGCCGAAGATCCGCGAGCTCGAGGAGAAGACGCTCGAGCTCAGAGCTGAGATATTCGGCAACCTCACGCCGTGGCAGCGCGTCCACATGGCGCGCCATCCGAAACGACCGCTCGCGCTCGACTACATCTCGCGGCTCGACGATTTCGTCGAACTGCACGGTGACAGGACGTATCGCGACGATCCGTCGATCGTCGCGGGCCTCGGCGTGCTCGGTGGGATCCCGATCTGCGTCATCGGCGAGCAGAAAGGCCGCGACACGAAGGAAAATCTCTATCGCAACTTCGGCATGCCGCATCCCGAAGGCTACCGAAAGGCGCAGCGCATCATGCGCCTCGCCGAGAAGTTCCACCGTCCGCTCGTCACGTTCATCGATACGCCCGGCGCATATCCGGGCATCGGAGCCGAAGAGCGCGGTCAATCGGAAGCGATCGCGACATCCCTGAAGCTGCTCGCGGGTCTGCGAACGCCCGTCGTCGTCAACGTCACGGGCGAGGGCGGCAGCGGCGGTGCGCTCGCGATCGGGCTCGGCGACCATATCGTCATGCTCCAGCACTCGATATATTCGGTCGCATCGCCCGAACCCGCCGCCACGATCCTCTGGCGCGACGCGACGAAGGCCGAAGAGGCGGCAAAACGCTTGCGCCTGACGTCGGACGACCTCTTCGAGTTCGGCATCGTCGACGAGATCATCGACGAGCCGCTCGGCGGCGCGCAGCGCGACCCGGATGGGACGATCGCGAAAGTACTCGATGCGGACCGGCGCGCGATCGATCGCCTTATGAAGCTCGACGCCGAAACGCTCCTCGACCGCCGTTATGAGAAGTACAGGAAGTTAGGCTCGCACACGGAGCTCGTGCATGACCGCGCGGCGCGGTAGCCTTCGTTTCAAGATCAAGCGCATCGCCGCCGAGCGCGTCGGCACTGCGGCGAAGCCGCCCCGTTGGCGCAAACGACTCATCCTCTGGACCCGGCTCGGATCGCGGCTTGTCGTCGGCGCAGCGGTGCTGGCGCTCGCAGGCGCATTCGGCGCCCAGACGTATCGGATCGCCGCCGAGAACTATCGTCTGCACGTCCAGGTCGACGACGTCGAACGTCGCAACACGGCGCTCTCCGCCGATGCGGCGCGGATGCAGAAGCAGATCGTCTTGCTCCACGATCCGGACTACCTCGTTCCGCTCATCCACGAACAGCTCGGGCTCGTGAAGCCGCACGAGGTCTTCATCGTCGTAGCGCCGGCACCGGCCTCGCCGAAGTAACTCGTGATCGTCCGCGGCACCGTCCTTCACTGCAGCCGATTCGGCGCGGTCGTCCGGCTTGAGGACGGACGTCTCGCGCTTTATCCCTCCGACGAGCCGGGCATGTCGTCGGTGAGGCGAGCATCGTCCGGCGGCCGACGGCCGCAATTCCCGTTCGACGTCGACGACACGTCCGCTCGACGCGTTCGCCTATCGCTTGCTCCGTCGACGGACCAGATGGGCGACGAGCCCCGACGTGTCGACGCGCCGGCGTCGTCGTCGCTCGAACAGAAGATCATCGACTATCTCCGTCAGACGGCGGAGTGGGACCCTCGCGCGTCGCAGGCGCCGGCCGTTCGCGGCGACGAACGACCGAGGGCCAACCGTCTGCTTCCGTTCGAATTGCGCGCGCGGCGTCAATATAGGGACTCGGCGGAGCGGCCTAAGCGGCGCAAGCGTTAGCGTGAGCGGGGGTCGACAGGCCCGCTCGTGGAACTTCTCGCTTGTGACATCGACGCACGTGGAGGCGGTCAGCGTCCCCGGATGCTTCATACGCATCGACGGGGTCTATTCCGCGCTGCGCACCGCCGAAAAACGCGTCGCCGATTACATACGCGCGCATCCGGAGGAGCTCATCCACTTCACCGTCACCGAGCTCGCCGATGCGACGCAAACGAGCGAGTCGACAGTAGTCCGGCTTTGTCAGAAGCTCGGTTACAAAGGTTATCAGGAGTTCAAGATCATGCTCGCGCGCGACCTCGTGTCGCCCGCGGACACGATCTTCGAGGCGATCGCGCCGTCCGATCCGATCGACGTCCTCAAGACGAAGGTGTTCCAGGCGAACATCCAAGCGCTGCGCGACACGATCGAGGTGCTCGACGACGCGATGCTCGCGCGCGCGGCTGCCGCGATCCGCTCTGCCGGCAAGATGGACATCTACGGCATCGGCGGCTCGAGCTCGATCGCGTTCGATGCCTATCACAAGTTCCATCGCATCGGCATCGCGTGCATCGCACATTCCGATACCGACATGATGGCGACCTCGGCGGTGCTTCTCGCGCCGGGTGACGTCGCGCTCGGAATCTCGCATACCGGTTCGAGCCACGACATCGTCGAAGCGATCCGGCTCGCGAAAGAAGCGGGTGCGACGACGATCTGCATCACGCACAACGCGACCTCGCCGATCACGCGGGTCTCCGATATCGCGCTCTTCACTGCAGCGCGCGAGACCGCGTTCTCGAGCGACGCGATGACGAGCCGGCTCGCGCAGCTGTCAATCATCGACACCGTCTACCTCGCGGTCGCGTTGGCCGACTACGACAAGTCGCTCGCGCTCATCCAGAAAACGCGCCGCGCATCAGCCGCGAAGCGCTACTGACGGAACGTCCTTGCCCATTACGCGTTATGCCGTCATCTCCGTCGGCACGAACTCATGCCGTCTGCTCATCGCCGTGCGCGGTGCTGACGGCGTCTTGCGCCCCGACTATCACGAGACGCGCGGTACGCGGCTCGGCGAGGGCGTCGACGAGACGAGTGCGTTGCGGCCCGATGCAATAGATCGGACTCTGGCCGCCGCGCGCGACTACGCCTCCCTTGCGAGGGGCTCGGACAAGATATTCGGCATCGGCACGAGTGCGCTGCGCGACAGCTCGAACCGGCGCGAGTTCACCGACCGCTTCGAGTCCGTCGCCGGCTTGAAGCTCGAACTGCTCGGCGGCGACGAAGAGGCGTCGTGTTCGTTTGCCGGCGCCCTCGCGGGACTGCGCGCAAGCGGGATCGATGTGCCTGCGAAGATCAGCGTCGTCGACGTCGGAGGCGGGAGCACGGAGATCGCCACGCGCGCTCGCGAGAAGGAAGAACCGCGTGTCCGGTCGTTGCAGCTCGGCGCCGTGCGGCTCACAGAATCTTCGCTCGCCGGCGATCCGCCCGGGCCGGCCGACATCGAGCGCGCGCGCCGGGTCATCCGAGCCGAACTCGCCGGCCTGCCGGATGACGTGAGGCCGAACGGCGCCCTCGTCGCTGTCGGCGGCACGGCGACGACCGCCGCCCGCATGCTTCAAGCGCTTGACGATTCAACGGGCTCAGGTGTAGCGACGATCGCGGCGGCGGATCTCTCAGCGCTTCTGAAGGCCGTACTCTCGATGCCGACGCGAGAGCGAATACGGATGCGCAATCTGCCCGCACAACGCGCGGACATCTTCCCCGGCGGGATGCTCATCATCGACGAGGTCGTGCGCGAGGCGGGCGTCGCGTCGCTCGTCATCACCGATTCCGATCTCTTGCTCGGCTACATCGTACGTCACACGCCGTAGGGTGGAGCGGTCGAGCTTTAGATTGGAAGGTGGGGGGAGCGGTCGAGATTTATCTCGACCGCCGCGGCCTGACCCTGGGCAGGTGCGCGACCGATCGATGCCCTACGTTCGCGGCGTGAGGCTCGCGCGATGAGCACGACGGCCGGATCGCGTTACACGTTTCCGATCGCCGCTGCTTTGTTCACCTTCATCCTGCACGCGCTTGGCAACCCGCACTACGGGTTCTTCCGAGACGAGCTCTACTTCATCATGTGCGGACGGCACCCCGACTGGGGTTACGTCGATCAACCGCCCGTAGTACCTCTGCTCGGCGCCGCATCTCAAGCGCTCGGGACCTCGCTGATCCTGTTGCGCCTCGTCCCCGCGTTCTTCGCAGCCGCGAGCGTCTACGTGACGTGTACGCTGGCGCAAGAACTCGGCGGCGCACTTTTCGCGCAGATCGTCGCCGCCGTCGCGGCATGCCTCGCGCCCGTGCTCATGGGCTTAGGCTCGCAGCTGGATCCCGACGGGGTCGGGCTGTGGCTCTGGCCGCTCGCGGCCCTCTTCATCGTGCGGATGGTCAAAGGAGAGTGCCCGCGGCTGTGGCTTGCCGTCGGGGCTCTTTTCGGCGTTTGCTTCGAAAGCAAGTACAGCGTCGCGTATTTCATCGCCGCGCTGATCGTCGCGATGCTTCTCACCGGCGAGCGTCGGTTGCTGTGGTCGAAATGGTTCGCCGGCGGCGTGGCGCTCGCCGCGCTCATCGCTCTGGCGAACTTTTTGTGGCAGGCCGCCCACGGTTTTCCGATCGTCGAGCTGCTGAGGAACGGACAGCTCGGCAAGAACGTCATGTTGACGCCGCTGGAGTTCATCGGACAGCAGTTCGTGCTCATGAATCCGGTCCTGTCGCTCGTATGGCTGGCGGGTCTCGTGTGGCTGCTGCTGAAGCCCGCCTATCGTTTCCTCGGACTCACATACGTCATTCTCATGCTGTTGATGGCTGCATCGCATGCGAAGTCGTACTATCCGGCCGATGCCTATCCGATTTTGATAGCAGCCGGAGGAGCTGCGATCGAATCGTGGACCGAGCGTGCGCGACTCGCGCGGCCGCTCGCTGCCGCCGTGTTTGTCTTGGCGGGCGCCGTATTCGTTCCGTTCGCGATGCCGGTTCTTCCCGAGCAATCGTTCATCGCCTATTCCAACTCGGTGTATCGAGCGCTCGGGGCCGATCAAAGCGCGATGAAGACCGAGAATCACGCCCTCGGTTCGCTGCCGCAGGACTACGCAGACATGCACGGTTGGCCGGAACTAGCGGCGACCGTCGCGCATGTCTACGACGAACTGCCGCCGGCCGATCGTGCGAAAGCGGTCGCCTTCGCGCAGAACTACGGTGAGGCTGCGGCGATCGAATTCTTCGCGCCGCGCGTGCCCGTCGTCAGCGGGCACAATCAATATTGGCTGTGGGGGCCGCGCGGGCATGACGGCAGCGTCGTCATCGACGTCGCGGGCGACTGCGGCGCGAAGCAGCACCTGTTCGCAAGCGGGGTGAAAGCGGCGACGTTCTCGGCGCCGTACGTCATGCCGTACGAGGACGGAATCCCGATCATGGTCTGCCGCGGGTTGAAGATACCGATAGCCACCCTGTGGCTGAGTCTCAAGCACTACGAATGAAAGGCCGTGGCGGTCGAGCTAAAGCTCGACCGCTCCCTAATCTCCAAAAAGGCCGCGGCGGTTGAGCTAAAGCTCGACCGCTCCCTAATCTCCAAAAAGGCCGTGGCGGTCGAGCTAAAGCTCGACCGCTCCCTTATCTCTAACAAGAACCGCGGCGCTCTATCTGATCTTGGTCGTGTAGTGGATCTCGAACGTCCTGTACGGCAGGTGGAATAGCTCCGTTGCACCGGCGCCGAAGTATTGCTGATAATCCGACGCTTGGGCGAAGTGATTGAGCGGGAGCGGTACTCCCAACCCCACCATGTTGCGGAAGTCGGCGTCTTGGTTGAACAGATTGTCGAAGTCGACCGAAACCGTCGAATTGCCGAGCGGTTTTGATATGTCCAAATTCGAGTATGAATATGCAGGCAAGTTGTTGGAATTGTTCACGGAGTAGTGGTACGTGTCGATCCGCGCTTCGAGCGATCCCCCGAACGTGTAGTCGAAGGAGTACGAGTACTTGTGGAGCGGCACGTTCGGCAGCTGCGAGCCGGGGATGAAGAAGAGCGATCCGCCGTCAGCCGGATTGACGAGCGACGGGTCGTTCGACTGCAAGAAGCTCGACTGCGTGTCGTACGAGTAGTCGGTGAAGAAGCGCGTCGACCAGCGCTGGCGCCCGGTCAGCTCGATACCGCGCGCGACCGTGTGGCCGATGTTGACGTTGCCGCTCACGCCGAGCAGCGCGATCGCCTGCTGCAAACTCAGACCCGGGCACTGCGTCTGGATCACGTTCGCGTACGGCGTCGGATCGAAGCCCGGCAAGCTGACGCTGGAAAGCGGCGCCGTCGTGCCGTAGATCTGGCCGAAGAGGTTCGTACTGTAGAGAGTCAGCTGAGCGGTCGAATCGCTGGAGAACCTGTGACCGTAGCTCGCCTCTTCATCCGTGGCCTGTTCGGGCTTCAGGGCCGTCGAGGGCGTGTTGCCCACGGAGTTCAGGGCCGAACATGAGACGCCGCCTCCGGAGAACGCTCCGACCGACGCGGGTGAGAACGGCTGGTCGAGCATGTCCGGCGTCGGCTGGGTCGACGTACGTCCGATTGCCACACGATAGACGTCGCTCGGCTTGTTGAGGACGAAGGCGATTCGCGGATCGACGTACGACGTGTTCGTGATCGTCGAGTGCTTGAACCACGTATTGAGGTACGTCGTCAGATCGCTGGCGGGCGCGTGATACGCGTCGCGCAAGAAGAACGCGGTATCGTGCGTGATCGGCCCAGCCTCGGTGAACGCCGGCGTCGATGTCGGCGTATAGTTCCGGTACAGAGACGCGGTGTTCTCGTAGAAGAAGCCGAACCCGAGGTCGTTCGCCGTCGCGTCGATATCGTCGGACACGGACATTCCGGAATTCGTGTCGTTGTTGACGTACCAGAACGGGCTGCCGTACGGCAATGCGAACGTCCGGTCGTAGTTGTGGTGGTAGATATTTCCGAACGTATCGATCACGAAGCTATTGTTGCCCGCGCTTTTGTCGTACTTGAGATCGTAGTCATCGCTATGGTACGCCTGCCACGCGGGGCCGGCGCCTTGATAGCCGTAATTCGCGAGCGCGAACGATTGAGGCGTCTGGCACTTACTGCCTCCGTCGGGCTGGCCGTTAGGCCCGAAGCCCGGCGTTCCGCCGCCGTTACCCGTTTGGACGGTGAACTCGTTCGGATTGCCCTGGTTGCATGAGTCGGTTCCCGACTGGATCGCCGATTGAAGGTTCGCTTCACCGGACGCTAACTCGACCTGGTACGGCAGATAGTCGTTGTCGCCGTTGCCGGTCTTGTTATCCCATTCCGCGCTCCCGAGCACGTCGGCCGTGAGGTGCGAAGTCTCGCTGAAGTTGTAGCGAAGCTTTGCCAGCGCACTCCGATTGATGAAGCCGGTATCGTCGACGTACACACCGAGCGCGCGTACCGCGGGGTCGGTCGCGTACTGGTCGTAGGCGGCCGACGCCTGATACATCGAGTCGTTTCTTATAGGCCCGTCGAGTCCCTGAGTGCCGAGGGCAAACGCATAACCGAGCTTTCCACCCGGCTGCGTTCCTGTGGCCTGGATCGAAGTCGCCAGCTTATCCCACGTGCCCCACGACTGGCTGACAGTGATCTGCGGCGTCACCGTCGGATCGAGCGTCTCCATGTTGACGACGCCGCCGATCGCGTCGATACCGTACAGATCGCTTCCGCCCGAGCCGTAGAACACGTCGACGGCACGCAGACCGAAGACCGGCGACAGTTCGAAATTGAAGTTAGATCGCGGGCCCATCGGGTGGCCGTCGATCATCGCGAGCGTCTCAAAGCTGCCGATGCCCCGGATATTGAGCGAGGTGTCGTCACCAGGTTGTGCGACATTGCTTCCGACGACGCCCGGCAGTTGCTGTAGGTAGTCCGACACCCTGTAGAACCCTTGCTGCTGCAAAGGTTCGGCGGACACGGCTTTGTAGATGAGCGACGCCTTTTGCAGCGTCGCGGACGCGTGGATGGTGGTCACGCCGAGCACACGAGTGCTCTGCGATAGACCCGAGCCGCGCTGCAGAGAGAGGGTCAGCGGAGCCTTTGGGAGTCCCACGTCGACGTGGAACGGCTCCGACTCTGTCGTCACGTATCCGTTCAAATACATCAAGAGGTTGTAGTAGCCCGGCATGAGGCCGGTCAACTGGAAATCGCCCTGCTTGTCGGACGTCGAAGCCGTGATCGTCGGTCCCTCGGTCTGGACGAGAACGCCCGAAAGCGCCAGGCCCGTGGCGGCATCAATGATTTTCCCGCTCACGGTGCCGGGCGCTGCGGCGCTCGCGCTGCCGAAACCCGCTACGAATAATGAAAGGCATGTCAAAAGGCCGATGATCACCGGCGCCTTCGATGGTTGCATAGGATCGGTACTCCCTTTCACCAGATGGTCCAGATGGTCGCGCCAAACGGCGCAGTCCGCCCCGTACTGTGCTCGAGTCAATCGTGACCCTTGCGCCTTTAGACCAAGTGATAAGAACATTAAGAAGCCTTTAGATAGCTTAATACTGGTGGAGAGGCGCGCGAGCAGACGCTGTCGGAATCGCTCCATGTTTTGCGCCTACGTCAAAGAGGAGAACTACGACGATGCCGATCGTTCCGGCGCTCCCGCCGCACCAGATCCCGATCGTGAGCCATTTCGACTACGTGACGGTCGACGCCGAGAGGCGGCGGATCTACGCCGCGCATTCAGGCAGCAACAGCCTGACGGTCGTCAATGCCGACTCCGGCGCAGTGCTGGGTCAAGTCGAGACGGGGAGCGTCCACGGCAACGCCGTCGATGAGACGACCGGCGACGTCTTCACCGGCGACGGCGATTCGGGCACCGTTTCCGAGGTCGACCCGGCGAAGATGACCGTGCTCAACAGCATCGACATCGGCCACCCGATCGACGCGATCGCCTACGATCCGAAGACGCATCGGATCTTCGCGGACGAAGACGGCGGCACGCGCGTGTTCGTCGTCGACGCGCGCTCGTTCAAACTCGTCGGCACCGTGACGATCCCAGGGCACGACCTCGAATATCTCGCGGTCGACCCGGACCGGCCTATCCTCTACCAGAACATCCCCGATCACGACGAGTACATCGAGATCGACACGCAGTCGCTCGCGATCGTCAAAGTCGTGCAAACGCCGGAGTTGACGAAGAACCATCCGCTGCAGTTCGACGCCGAATATCGAGAGGTGGTCGTCGGCGGCAAGAACGGCGTGCTCTCGGTCTACGGTGCAGACGGCGCGAAGATCGGCCAGACGAGCATGCCCAGGGGAGTCGACCAATGCGACCTCGATCAAGGCACGCACGTTCTCGCATGCGCGGGCGACGGCAAATTGTGGACGGTGAAGATCGAGAAGGGCGCAGCGCCGCACCTTATGAGTGAAGTCGATACGGGCCACCCCATCCACACGGCCGCCGTCGACCCGAAGACCCACCGCATTTGGACGGTCTGGGCCGGACCGAACGGCGACTTCGTCCAGGCTTTCGAGGAACGCTGATGGCAAGCCGATTCATCCGACTGCTCGGCCACGCGCGCTGGTTCGCGGCCCTTTTGCTGCTGCTCGCGACTACGCCGCTTCGAGCCAACGCACTCGGCATGTTGCCGGACGGCCGAATCGTCACGCCGGCAGGCTTCACGATTCCCGTTGAAGGCTTCGCGTCATCGGAGGCGCTGTCGCCCGACGGCAGATGGCTCGCGGTGCTATCGCAGGACGGCGGCGCGGTCGACGTCATCTCGACGGGTGAAGACGCTCGGCTCGTCGATCGTCTGCCGACGCCCTTCGCGAGCGGCATGACGTGGACGAGCGACGGGATCTACGTGACGCGCGGCTACACCGGACTCGTCACTCGTTACACGTATTCGCCCGATCTCTCGCAGGACGCGCCCGCGTTCACCAAACGAGATGATCTCCACGTCGGCGGGCTCGTCAACGGCGTCAGCGAAGACCCGGCGACGCATCGACTGATCGTCGCGCGCACGGCGCTTCGCGAAGTCGACGTCATCGACGATGTCACCGGCAACGTCCTTCGCCGGCTCCATGCGAGTGGGCAGCCGTTCTCCGTGGGCCTCAGCGGCGGAACGATCGTCGCGACGCTCTACGACAGCGACCACGTCGATCTATTCACAAGCGCCTCGACCTCGCCGGTGCGCGTCGCAGCCGGCCCGCATCCCACCGCGCTGCTCATCAGCGGCGGTACCGCGTTCGTCGCGAACGCCGATGGACACACGCTGAGCGCGATCGGCGTCCAGACGAGATCCGACCGCACGATCGATCTGACGCTCGGCTCCGATCCGTATGCCGGCCAGACGCCGTCGGGCATGGCGATCTCGGATGATGGCCGCCAGCTTTTCGTCACGGAATCGGGCTTCGACGACGTCGCTATCGTCGACGTCGCGAGCGGCAAAGTCACCGCGCGCATTCCGACCGGATGGTATCCGATGGCGGTGCTCTACCGGAACATCTCGACCATCGACGATGATCCTCGACTTAAACCGCAGCTCTGGATCCTGAGCGCGCAAGGCTTCGGCCCGCAGCCGAATCCGGGAAGCGAGTGGAACGGCTGGTATACCGGAATCGTCCAGCACCTGATCGTCGATCCGACCCAGCTCGCCGCTTGGACGAGAACCGTAGCGCAAGACAACCACTTCGACGTCGCGACGGGGCGAGCGACGCTCCCGCCGGTCAAGCACGTCGTCTTCATCGTCGAGGAGAACAAGCACTTCGACGAAGTGTTCGGCGACGAACCGCGCGCCGACGCGGACCCGACGCTCCTGCTCTACGGCCGCAAGTTCACGCCGAACGCGCACGCGCTCGCGGAGCGTTACGTGATGTTCGACCGCTTCATGGGCAACGGACAGGCGAGCATCTACGGCCACTCGTGGACGACGCAGGGCTTTGCGAACGACTACCTCCAGCGCAACGCGCATACGCCCGACGATCCGGCGTCGAAGACGGACTGGCGCGTCCCCTACTCGATCTGGCCCTACGCGCGAGCGGGCGAGGACACGTTGACCCCCGCGCAGATGGACTTCGACTGGTTCCGCGATCTTACGGCGCTGCCCGGCGGACCGAGAACGAACGTCTCGGCCATCTTCGGTCCGCGCGGCGAACTGATCGACGAGTTGCAGCGCAAAGGTGTTTCGTATCGCGTGTACGGCGAACAGATGACGATGCGCGCGGACGGCCGCATCGACGCGGGTTTGCCGCAGCACGCGGATACGGAGTACCCTGGAGCGCACATCGACTTCTCCGTGCTCGACACGCAACGCGCCAAGCTCTTCCTCGCCGACGTCGCGGCCCACGGTCTTGCTGCGTACTCCTACGTGACACTGCCCACCGATCACACCGCGGGAGCGAAGGCCGGGTTCTACACGCCTGCCTCGTACGTCGCGAACAACGACCTCGCGCTCGGCGAGATCATCGCCGGGTTGTCGAAGCGCGCGGATTGGCGCGACACGGTCGTCTTCGTCACGATGGACGATCCCCAAGGTACGGGCGATCACGTCGACTCGCATCGCATGCCGGCGTTCGCGATCGGGCCCTATATGCGCCGCTCGTACGTCGATGATACGCGCTACGACATCCCATCGATCCTCAGGACGGTCGAGCTTTTCTACGGTCTCGCACCGCTCAACATGTACGACGCCGAGGCGACGCCGATAACCGCTGCGTTCGCGCAGGCGCCGGATGTGTCGGCCTACAGCGCGATCCCGAGCAACATCCCGGTGACGAAGAACCCAGGCAAAGCCGCTAGTCTATGGATGGACCTCGATGGGCCTGATTCGGCTCAGATTCCGGCGCAAGAGTGGGCCTCGGTGAGGGGCCACTAGCGGGGTCGCGGTCACGTTTCGGCCTGTTTGGAACCGAGCGGGCATCCGGTTCGTTTTCAGCCTAGCCAGGGTGGGAAGACTTAATATCGGAGGACGAAACACAATGCGAATTGCTGGAATTCTGGCGTTCGCAGCCGCGGCCACTATGTGGCTTGGGCTGCAAGCGCCGGCCTCGGCGGCGACACAAATACCGCCAGGCAGCTACCGCGAGTCATGTACGAACATCTCGAGCAACTTCGGCGTCGTCAACGCGACGTGCCCGGACGTCAACGGCACGATGCACCAGGCGAGCCTCAACTATGCGCGCTGCCCGGGTAGCCAGGTCGCGAACAACAACGGCACGCTCGTCTGCGGTGCGGGCGGATACAACATCGGCCGCACGTTGCCCGGCGGATCGTGGCGCGCGTCGTGCAAGGACGCGAGCAAGACGAACGGCACGCTGTTCGCCACCTGCGACAACGGCCACGGCGGTTGGACGAATACGTCGCTCAACCTGAACGCCTGTCCGACGCGGCTCGTCGGCAACAACTTCGGCAGTCTCTTCTGTGCCGGCGACGCGAACGGGGCTTACCTGCCGCCGGGCCAGTGGCGCACCTCATGTCGCGACGCGCGTGAAGACGGCCGCTTGATCTACGCCGACTGCGATGACGGGCGCGGCAACTACCATCCGACTTCGGTCGACACCGGAGTGTGCCCGCGCACCGAGATCATCAACACAGCGGGCCGTCTCTATTGCATCAACCATCCGGGCAACGGGAACCATTACGGCAACGGTAACGGGAACGGCCACGACAACGACGACCGCTATGGCGCTACGCTGCCGCCGGGCAGCTGGCGCACGTCGTGCCGTAACGGATACATCGCGAACGGCGTGCTTCACGCGCAGTGCCAGAACGGCAGCGGCTCCTGGGTGGCGTCGACCATCGACCTGCGCGCCTGCAATGGACCGATCGGCAACGTGAGAGGCAACCTCGTCTGCTTGGGCAAGCACGGCGACGGGGACAACGACAACCACTAGACCAGACCGCGGCGGTCGAGCGTAAAGCTCGACCGCTCCCATCCTCAAGACGCGGCGGTCGACCATATAGAGGTCGACCGCCGCATTTTTACGCGCGCATGGCCGGCGGCGCGTCAGTGGGCTATGGTAGGGTTTCCACCCATACTACGGGGTCCGTGGCGGTTCTATGATGACAGGGCAGGCCGCTCAAAGCGGCGCCGCTTTCGCATATGAAAGGAGCCATTCGATGAGTCGCAACGTCACGGCCGTGCCGCGAGGCACGGGTTCTAACATACGGTCCTGGTCGCTCGGCATTGTCATAGCGATGCTGCTCGCGTCCAGTCCGGCAGCAGCGAGCGCGTCTTACCAGATAGCGCCATATTCGCGCCCGGCGTTCGGGTCGGCGCAAGGCATGTCTTCATTCACGGCGTCCCCATTTGCGACGTGCAAGTGGCACATCGTGACCAGCCCCAACGCGCAAGCCGACAGAAACGTGTTCAACGCCGTTGCGGCAACATCCGCACGTAACGCGTGGGCGGTCGGACGGACGCTCAATCCAAACGACGGCTCGATTCAGCCGGTCGCGGCACATTGGAACGGCACCGCATGGTCGCTCGTGGCGACTCCGAGTGTGGCGTCGGCGAATCTGTTCGGGGTGAAGGCCATATCCGCAACGGATATATGGGCGGTCGGCACGTTCTACGATCCATCGGTGGGGCAGCTCCAATCGCTCGCCGAGCATTGGAACGGCACGAGCTGGACCATCGTGGCGACTCCCAACGTCGGCGGCTCAACCAACCTTTTCAACGCGGTGGTGGCGAACTCGACAAACGACGTTTGGGCCCTCGGCTTCTCCGTTGACACCTCCAACAACCGCAACACGTTAGCCGAGCATTGGGATGGATCGACTTGGAAAGTCGTCCCCACTCCGATCTTCACCAGCACGGACTACACGCTCACGTCGGGAGTAGCGAACTCGCCGACGAACGTGTGGGCCGGCGGGGCTATCAACTGTCAAACCGGCAGCTGCCAGACGCTGAGCGAGCGCTGGAACGGCTCGAAATGGAAAGTTGTCCCTTCGCCAAACGTCAACAGCCTCTCGAATCCGATCAATGCGATGTCGTCAAACGGCAAGAGCGATATGTGGGCCATCGGCGACTTCTATACTGGCAGCACGTTCGACACCCTTGCGGAACACTGGAATGGAACGAGCTGGTCGATCATATCGAGCCCGAACACCGCCTTTACGGCACTGATCGGCTCGACGGCCGTGAACACCAGCGACGTGTGGGCCGTCGGCTACTACCTGAACGGATCGATCTATCAACCATATTCGATGAACTGGAATGGATCCGTCTGGGCGACGGTGTTTCCGGTGCCGGTGCCGACCATTGGCGGCTACCTCACCGCGACAGCAAAGATCCCGGGCTCTACCAACGTTTGGGCAGTCGGCGCGTCGTTCAACTCGAATGGCTCGCCGCACCTCACGCTGATAGAGAAGTTTCACTGTTGAATCGAGAGGGTCGCATCAGAAGATGCGACCCTTAGTACAAGATATGGAGTGGGCGCGGCGGGGGTCGAACCCACATGGCCTTGCGGCCAACGGATTTTAAGTCCGTCGCGTCTGCCTATTCCGCCACGCGCCCGTCAACGCCGTCGTTATGGAAAGCGTCGCGTGCCGCCTCCCGCTAAGGTCGCAGCGCGCTTCCCGCACGTCGACGGCAAGGCCAGGACAGGCGCGAGACGCGCGGTGAACAAGCGGTCGTGTCGATCACGAGCAGCGGGTCGAAGCAGATCATCCGGACGACCGACCCGCTCAACAGCGAACCGCCCCTCGGCGAGCTCGTCCGCGACGTCATCACGCCCGTCGAATGGTTCTACGTCCGAACGCACGGCACGATTCCGGCGATCGATGAAGACCGCTTCGTGCTCGAGGTCGACGGCGCCGTCGAAACACCGCTGCGACTCACGATGCGCGATTTGCGCTCGAAGTTCGAGAAGTCGACGGTCATGGCAGCATTGCAGTGCGCCGGCAATCGACGTACTGAGATGATAGCGATCGCGCCGGTGCCGGGCGAAGTCGAGTGGGGATCGCAGGCGATCGGCAACGCGACGTGGTCGGGTGCCCGCCTGGGCGATATTCTGCGCGCCGCGAGCCCGACGCCGGAGGGCCGTCACGTCGCGTTCCTCGGCGCCGACGAGATCGAGAAATACGGTGAGATCATCGGTTTCGGCGCCTCGATCGAGACCGAGAAGGCGACGGCGGATGAGACGCTTCTCGCGTACGAGATGAACGGTCTGCCGCTCGATGCGATCCACGGGTTTCCTTTGCGGAGCATCGTGCCCGGGTTCATCGGTGCGCGTAGCGTGAAGTGGCTGACGAAAATCACCGTGCAAGCGGCGGAATCGACCAATTACTACCAGGCGAAGTCGTACAAGGTCTTCCCGCCGGATGTCCGCGCCGAAACGGCGGATTGGACGTCGGTGCCGGCGATCGAGGCGGTCGCGCTCAACGCGGTCATCTGCAGCCCTACTGACGGTGCGACGCTCGCGCAGGGTCCGACGACGGTCGCCGGCTACGCGATCGGCGGCGGCGGTGCTCCCATCGAGCGCGTCGAAGTCTCTACGGACGGCGGCGCCACGTGGATGCGTGCCGACCTGCTCGGCAGACCACAGATGTGGGGCTGGACGTTGTGGCGAGCTCGCGTCGATCTTGCGACCGGCGACCGCGAAATTGCCGCTCGCGCCAGAGACGCGCAGGGCAACGAGCAGCCCTCGGACCCGGCAGAGCTCTGGAATTTCAAGGGCTACAATTTCAACGCCCGGCACAAGATCCTCGTCGGCGTGAGGTAGCGCTCGGCGTCCGAGCGCTTCTCATACGAACCTTCCGTGAAGCGGTAACGCGTGCAGGACGTTCGGCACCTCGCCGGCGGGACCGCTCGCACTACGTTTGAAAATGCCGCTGCGGGATAATGACTCGCAAATGAAGGTCACTCTCGGCACGCGTGATCGCGATCTCGAAGCGGCGCGGGGCGAGCGATTCGTCGACTTTCCGCGACGGCTCGACATGGCGATGTATGACGAAGCGGTCGAGCAGTACGGCCGCGCCGTCAAGTCGCGAGCGGTGGCCGTCTATCGCGGCGGACGTGTACGATTCCCCGGATTGTCCGATATCGACTTGCTCGTCGTCGTCGACGATCAGCCCGTTTGGGATAACGAGGAATATTTCTCCCCGTTCGTCCGCTTGCCGCGACGTTACCACGAGCTGTTCCATCACCGGCCGCATTTCGTTCCGCGGTCGTGTATCGACGCGCTGGCGTACAGCACGTTCGCCTACACCTCAAAGGCGGCCGCACACGGCGGCGTCGACGATGCCGGTTTCAGGCGGCAGCTCGTCGTCGGCGATGACGTCGTGCCGAAGACCTGGCCGATGCCGAACTACTCCTGGTATCTGTGCAGCCTCTTCGAGACGGCGATCACCGCGCGGTTGCGGTTCGATCATTTCCGAGCGTCGCGGCAGCGCAGTGTGCGGCGTCTAGCGTCGATGGCGGCGACGTTCCGCTTTCCTCTTCGCCAGCTCGACGAGCTGAGCGGCACGTCGTACGAAGGCTCGTACTCGGCGATCATCGACCGTGCCCGCGCTGAACTGCTCGAAACGGGCGGCGATGTCCAAGCAGCCGCGGACGTTCTCCTCACGCTCTACGAGGCGACGCTCTCGGGGTTCGAACGCTCGATCGGCGAACTCGCGAACGCCCGCCAGGGCGAGCCCGCTGTCCACGCGGCGCGCGAGATCCTCGCCGCGCGTCGAGTCCTCCCCGCCATCGAACCGTCATACCTGGCATCGAGACGCGACGCGATCCACACGTATTTCGATCGCCTCCGCCGCACGAAGATCTCGGGGTTGACGATCTTCGTCCGCGAGCCGTATCGGGCCGAGGTCCAGCTGTACCGCCAGCCGCTCTGGGTCGGCCGGACCGCGACGGCGCTGCGGACCGCCATCGACGCGCTCGGATAGCAGGCGCACGACGCCACGCGCGACGTATTGGTCGCGCATCGTGAACGGACAGAACCGGATGCCTGCCGTGTTCATCGGCCACGGCAGCCCGATGAACGCGATCGAAGACACGCCGTACAGCCGCGCGTGGCGCGAGCTTGGAGTGGCGCTGCCGCGGCCACGTGCGATCCTCTGCGTCTCGGCGCACTATTACCGCCGTGGTACTGCGGCGACTGCAAACGAGCGGCCGCGGACCATTCACGACTTCGGAAACTTTCCACGCAAGCTCCACGAAATGCGCTACCCCGCGCCAGGTGATCCCGAACTGGCAGCCGAGGCAGCTCGTCTTCTCGCACCGACGGCCGTCGAGCTCGACGAGCGCTGGGGGCTCGATCACGGCGCATGGTCCACACTCGTCCACATGTATCCGAACGCCGACATCCCCGTCGTCGAGCTCTCCGTCGATGAAGACAAAGCACCCGACGAGCATTTCAATCTTGGCGCGAAGCTCGCTCCGCTGCGCGAGCGCGGCGTTCTCGTCATGGCGACGGGCAACGTCGTCCACAACCTCGAGTACTTCAACCCGAACATGTCGGGCGCATACGATTGGGGGCAGCGTTTCGATGGGTACATCCGCGCAGCGCTCGAGGCAAACGATCGCGCGGCGCTCGTCGGATACGAACGTCATCCGGACGCGGCGCTCGCCGCTCCGGACCGCGATCACTTCCTGCCGATCCTCTACATCGCGGGCGTCCGCGCCGCTGATGAGCCGCTAAGCTGGGTCGTCGATGGCGGCCTCGAACTCGGTGCGGTCTCCATGCGCGCGTTCCGCGTCGGTTGATGCGCTGCCGCCGACGCATCCAATTCGCCCTACTATACGTATCCAGGGTATGAAGATGAAGAACTACGCTTTCGGGTCGGCCTTCCTCATCGCGGTGATCGCGACCGTCGTCCATTTCGGCACCGCTTCCGGAGCGACGGCAGCGCCAAGCCCGACCACGGCGCCGAAGGGTTCGCAGCAGCTTGTCCTCGCCGGCGGGTGCTTCTGGGGGATGGAGGCGGTCTTCGAGCAGCTCAAAGGCGTATCGAGCGTTGTCGCCGGCTACTCCGGCGGTGCGTCCGACACGGCGCACTACGAGATGGTGAGCACCGGCGAGACAGGTCACGCCGAGTCCGTCCGGATCACCTTCGACCCGACGCAGATCTCGCTCGACCAGCTCTACGACGTGTTCTTCAATGTCGCGCACGATCCGACCGAGCTCAACCGCCAAGGTCCGGACGAGGGATCGCAGTACCGCTCGGTGATCTTCTACGCCGACGACGCGCAGAAGAACGCGGCCGAAGCGTACGTCAAGCATCTCGAAGCCGCCAAGACGTTCGGCTCGCCGATCGTCACGCAAATCGTTCCCCTGCGAGCCTTTTATCCGGCCGAGGACTACCACCAGCACTTCGTCCAGAACCATCCCGACTATCCGTACGTCGTCTTCAACGACTTGCCGAAACTGAAGCACCTGCGCGAGCAGTACCCGCAACTCGTCAAATAGGTCCGTAACGTCGAGCTCGCATTAAGGCGAGAGGGGAGCGGTCGAGATTTATCTCGACCGGAGACGAGCTTGCACTTGCAAGGCCGCGGCGGTCGAGCTAAAGCTCGACCGCTCCCAGATCTATAAGGCAAGGCCGCGGCGGTCGAGCTAAAGCTCGA
>DASTCX010000018.1:0-5000 GCA_035710745.1 Candidatus Eremiobacteraceae bacterium
TGCGCTGACCCCCGAGACTCGGGCCGAATGAGACTGTGATTTTCTGGGCGTACTCACCTGGAGGAGACGCCCATGAAGAAGCGATTCAGCGAGCAGCAGATCATCGGGATTTTGCACGAGCTTGACGCCGGTGCGACCGCTAAGGAGCTGGGCCGCCGCCACGGCGTGCACCCCAACACGATCACCGCCTGGAAGACCAAGTATCACGGCATGGAGGCGAGCGACGTCGTACGGATGCGACAGCTGGCGGACGAGAACACGCGACTCAAGCGCGTCGTCGCGAACCTGACGCTTGAGAACGACGCGATCAAGGATCTGCTCGCAAAAAACTTCCCGGGCCCTCAGCGCGGAAGGAAGCGGTGAGGGCCCTGCAAGCCCGAGGCCTCAGCCAACGCCGAGCATGCCGCGCCGCGCGCTGTCCGCGATCGACAGCGCAGCGACAAAGCTTGCGCCAGCAACCACCAGGGTTGGTCGACGAACTCCACCGCCAAGCGGCGCGGCATCGGCGCCGCGGCTATAAGTTCTTGAACCTGCAAGTCCGCAAGGCCGGCTTTCCTGTCAACCACAAGCGCGTGTATCGCCTGTATCGACAGCACCAACTGCAGATTCGACGCCGACGGCGGCGCAAGCTTCGCTACGCGCGCGGACCGGCGCAACCGCCGGCGGCTCGGCCCAACGACTTGTGGTCACTTGATTTCGTCCACGACCAGGTCCGCTGGGGTCGCCGCTTTCGGGTGCTGACGATCCTCGACGAGTGCTCGCGCTTCTCGCCAGAGATCGAAGCCGACACATCCTTGCCGAGCGGACGCGTGATCGCCGTCCTCGAGCAGCTTGCCACGCGGTTCGGGTTACCTAAAACGATGAAGTTCGACAACGGGCCCGAGTTCGCAAGCCTCAAGCTGGCGCGCTGGGCGGCCGAGCGCAGCATCGAAGTGCATTTCATCGATCCGGGCAAGCCGATGCAGAACGGCCACATCGAGAGCTTCAACTCGCGCTTGCGCGAGGAATGCCTGAACGAACACGACTTCGCGAATCTCGCCGAAGCCCGTGCGACGATCAAAGCATGGCATCGGTTCTACAACTACGAACGAGAGCACAGCGCGATCGGCAACGTCACCCCGTTCGCGTATCTTCAAGCCCACTTAGGAGACCAACTGAGCCCAGAGAAGTCACAGTAGCGCATGGCCTCGCTCTGGGGGTCAGCGCAGTTGTATTCCGGATGGTTCCTTAGTGAGAAGCGTTCGTACCGAGTGTATCTCTTCGCCATCTCAGCCTCGCAAGAACTGACTCAGTCAAGATAAAAGACCGGCCGCATCGCTGCGGCCGGCCTCCAAAATAATCCGGCACCTACCTACTCTCCCAAAGACCCTGCGGTCTCAGTACCATCGGCGTTAGCGGGCTTAACTGCCGTGTTCGGAATGGGAACGGGTGTGGCCCCACCACCATCGGCACCGGAAACTTTTCGGGAATCGCTGTTCCCTGAAAACTGCATAGCGGTGATGTTGTGAATCGTGACGTCTTCCGTGTTTATGAGTGCAAGTGAATAACTCTCCGACTGATTAGTACCGGTCAGCTGCACGGATTACTCCGCTTCTACCTCCGGCCTATCAACCTAGTGGACTACTAGGAGTCTTCACCTTGCGGATCCAGACCTTATCTTGGAGTCTACTTCACGCTTAGATGCTTTCAGCGTTTATTAGATCCGTACGTGGCTACCCGGCTCTGCCGTTGGCACGACAACCGGTTCACTAGCGGTACGTCCAACCCGGTCCTCTCGTACTAGGGTCAGCGCTCCTCAAGTCTGTAACGCCCACAGCGGATAGGGACCGAACTGTCTCACGACGTTCTGAACCCAGATCGCGTACCGCTTTAACCGGCGAACAGCCGGACCCTTGGGACCTACTACAGCCCCAGGATGCGACGATCCGACATCGAGGTGCCAAACCTCCCCGTCGATGTGGCAATCTACGATCTCTCGTAGCTTAGACTATACCTTCATCTCTTTCGAGATGGTGACGTATTATGGGAGCGATAGATTTGCGTCCGAAGACGCAGCGCTTCCATCTCTCGCACGCCGGCGAGAAGTCGTTACGGGGAAAATGCGCATAGCATGTTCAGCGTAGTAAACTGAACGAAGCTCGTATTTCTACGGCGAATTTTTCTTCCCTCGGTATTGCCCAATTGCTTGGGGTCCACCGATATGAGTCACTATTACCCATTCGATCGCTCGAATGGCGAGCCCATTTACGAACTCTTGGGGGAGATAAGCCTGTTATCCCCGGGGTAGCTTTTATCCGTTAAGCGATGGCTCTTCCATACAAAACCACCGGATCACTTAGCCCAACTTTCGTTCCTGCTCGACATGTACGTCTCGCAGTTAAGCCGACTTCTGCCTATGCACTCTTACGGTTGATTTCCGACCAACCTGAGTCGACCTTTGGGCGCCTCCGTTACTCTTTGGGAGGCGACCGCCCCAGTCAAACTGCCCGCCTGACCATGTCCACCGACCGGATAACGGCCGCATGTTAGAATCCCGAGATCAACAGAGTGGTATCTCAACGTTGGCTCCATCGAGTCCGAGGGCCCGACTTCAAAGCCTCCCACCTATCCTGCGCAGTCGATCTCAAAATCCAAGATCAGGGTACAGTAAAGCTCCACGGGGTCTTTCCGTCCTGCTGCGGGTAACGGGCATCTTCACCCGTATTGCAACTTCGCCGAGCCCCCCATTGAGACAGTGCCCAAGTCGTTACGCCATTCGTGCAGGTCGGAACTTCATGTATCTCCACGGTTTCCCGCGGCATAGACTATACGTTCACCTGATCGCAGCGAGCTGAGTATCTCGCTGCCGATGGACTTGCCATCACGGATTGGATCAGGGCCGGCGTGTTATGGAGCTTGGAGACTCCATCCGAGGATCTCAACCCTCGAGTCGTTACGGGGATCCGAGTGCGAACTCGGATCTTACCCTCGGTATTACCCGCGGCGCACCTGCATGCGCCGTGAGGGCTCCACCGATTTGAGCCGGTTAATCGAGCAGCGTCGCCGCTGCTCCGGGCAATGTTACTTACCCGACAAGGAATTTCGCTCGATTAGTCTTCGGTGTTTCCATCGAAGTCGGACTTTATCATAAACGAACCTCTATTCATCTCTTTTGCGATCGCGTGGATCTTCTCAACGCCATCGCTTGTGAGATGAACTCCCGCCTTCATCAGAAGCAGAATACGTCGGAACTTTCGAAAGTCGACGTTCTTCTTCGTCTTAAGCGGGTGCTCGACGAAAAATGGAATGATGTTTTCCAGTAGATGGCCTTGCCCTCGCACTCTGTACGCCATTCGATCTCCGTGGTTCGATCGAACCACGCCACAACCGAAGTACGCCTTGAGAGCGTGAAGGATCTGGACATCTCGCTGGTGTTGTACGACGGTGAACTCAGGTAACACCTGATACCGTGCTGTCATTTCAGCGTTCGGATTGATTCCGACGTGAAAGCAGCCTTCGCCGTCCACAAACCCAACAATCCATTGCGGGTCAAGCTTCAATGGTCCGTTCCCGAACGTTAAGTCTCTGAGGATTCCCGAGACGGATCTCGGGCCTTTCCTGCGGATTGTCCCCATGTCCGTCGGATTGTTACTGCCGACTTGCGCCGGCGAGTACCGATCAGTTTTGGAGGAGTTTCCCGCATATGGTTCGGTTTGACTAAGGCTAGCAAATTGTAACCTTAGGACCGTTATAGTTACGGCCGCCGTTTACTGGGGCTTCAATTCAATGCGTCGCCTTGCGGCTAACATCTCCTTTTAACCTTCCAGCACCGGGCAGGCGTCAGCCCCTATACGTCCGCTTTCGCGTTTGCAGAGACCTGTGTTTTTGTTAAACAGTCGCTTGGGCCTATTCACTGCGACCTTTTCGCGCCATTACAGTAAATGCATGTACGCTACTCAGGCACCCCTTTTCCCGAAGTTACGGGGCTAATTTGCCGAGTTCCTTAACAGGGGTTCTCTCGTCGCCTTGGCATTCTCTGCCAGTCTACCGGTGTCGGATTGCGGTACGGGCACCAATGGCCCTTGCTAGACGCTTTTCTTGGCAGTTGAGTATTGTCCGCTTCGCCGCCTTACGTTGGCTCGTCATCGCTTCTCGGGTTTCGGTCTTAACCGGATCACGGATTTACCTATGATCCACCCTACATGCTTAAACACCCATCCAATAGGGTGCCGGACTAACTTCCTGCGTCACGCCTTCGCTTCTCGATTCAATCCTTAACGGCGTGTGATCGTCGCCGAGCTTTCGCTCGGCATACCACACATCGTTAAGAAGAGAATCAAACGGGATCGGTGGTAGCAGAATATGAACTGCTTGTCCATCGCCTACGCTTCTCAGCCTCGGCTTAGGTCCCGACTAACCCTGGGATGATAAACAGCGCCCAGGAAACCTTAGACTTACGGCGGTGAGGTTTCTCACCTCACTTTACGCTACTAATTCCGGCATTCGCACTTCTGGTTCGTCCACGCGTCCTCGCGGTCGCGCTTCAGCCTACAACAGAACGCTCCTCTACCAAAGGACACCGGTAAACCGGCGTCCAGTCCGTAGCTTCGGTGCATGACTTGAGCCCCGTTACGTTTTCGGCGCAGAACCACTCGACCAGTGAGCTATTACGCACTCTTTCAAGGGTGGCTGCTTCTAAGCCAACCTCCTGGTTGTTATCGCGGTCCTACTTCCTTTCCCACTTAGTCATGTCTTGGGGACCTTAGCTGACGATCTGGCCTGTTTGCCTTTTGACGACGGACCTTATCGCTCGCCGTCTGACTCCCGAAATGTACGCCGCAGTATTCGGAGTTTGATGGGGTTCAGTAACCTGGTAAGGCCCCTAGCCCTGTCAGTGCTCTACCCCTGCGGTTTAAATCTCGAGGCTAGCCCTAGAACTATTTCGAGGAGAACCAGCTATCTCTGAGTTCGATTGGCTTTTCACCCCTATCCACAGCTCATCCAACGTTTTTGCAACAACG